>NZ_JAGTWY010000002.1 GCF_023657445.1 Marinobacter sediminum
TTGCTCGAGAGTAAGTGCGCTGAGTAGTTTCGGTGCAGGCCAGTAGCTCAATTGGCAGAGCAGCGGTCTCCAAAACCGCAGGTTGGGGGTTCGATTCCCTCCTGGCCTGCCATTTTTTAACTTCCGGATACATAAGTTGATTCCTATGGAGTCAAAAGCCGTTCAGTCAGCCAGCCGTTTCGATTTTTTGAAGTGGCTGGTTGTTTTTGTTCTGATCGCCATCGGTGTGGTGGGGAATCAGTATTTTAGTGCCGAGTCTCTTCTGTATCGGGTTCTGGCTCTTGTGGCTCTTGCTATTGTGGCGGTTTTTGTTGCGCTGCAGACAGATCGCGGACGTCGTTTTGCGACTCTGTTGAAAGAAGCAAGGGTTGAGATCCGGAAAGTGGTATGGCCCACCAGGCCTGAACTCGTGCAAACAACGCTGATTGTTGTGGTGTTTGTGCTGGTTGTGGCCCTTTTGTTGTGGGGTATGGATTCGCTGATCAGTTTGTTGGTCGCCGGGTTTATCGGCTAACGGGAGTGGGCAATGGCTAAGCGCTGGTACGTGGTTCATGCGTATTCTGGCTTCGAAAAGCACGTAATGCGCACTCTGAAGGAGCGCGTTTCGCTCGACGGCATGGAAGACAGGTTCGGTGAGATCCTGGTTCCTACCGAAGAAGTTGTCGAGATGCGCGACGGTAAAAAGCGCAAGAGCGAGCGTAAATTCTATCCAGGATACGTACTCGTCCAGATGGAAATGGATGATGCTACGTGGCATCTTGTGAAGAATACGCCGCGGGTACTTGGCTTTATTGGTGGTACCAAGGATAAGCCGGCTCCGATTACAGAGCGTGAGGCCGAAGCGATCTTGCGTCGTGTAGAGAGTGGCGCCGAGAAGCCCAAGCCGAAGACGCTGTTTGAGCCAGGCGAAATTGTACGCGTTGTTGAAGGTCCGTTTGCTGACTTCAATGGTGTGGTTGAGGAAGTCGACTACGACAAGAGTCGAGTCAAGGTTGCTGTTCTGATTTTTGGTCGTTCAACTCCGGTAGAGCTGGAGTTTGGGCAGGTCGAGAAAGACTGACCAGCAGCTTTAAAGCTGAAAGCTCGCGCGCTATGGCGACGCGGGCTTTTTGTGTCTGAACCGGGGAGCCGAAAGGCGTTCGAACCCAGAGGAGATATATCATGGCTAAGAAGATTGAAGCCTACATCAAGCTTCAGGTTGCTGCCGGTAAGGCCAACCCGAGTCCCCCCGTTGGTCCCGCTCTGGGTCAGCGCGGTGTCAATATCATGGAATTCTGTAAGGCGTTCAACGCCGCGACTCAGGATATGGAGCCTGGTCTGCCGATTCCTACTGTCATTACTGTCTACAGTGATCGCAGCTTTACCTTTATTACCAAGACGCCGCCCGCTCCGGTTCTGCTGAAGAAAGCAGCTGGCATCAAGACTGGCTCTGGTCGTCCGAATACCGACAAGGTCGGCTCGGTGACCCGCGAGCAGCTGGAAGAGATTGTCAAAACCAAGGAGCCGGATCTGACTGCAGCCGATATGGACGCAGCGGTTCGTACCATTGCAGGAACAGCCCGTAGCATGGGCCTGAACGTGGAGGGCCTGTAACATGGCAAAGCTGAGCAAGCGTCAGAAGCTGATTCGTGAAAAGGTCGATCCTACCCGCGCCTACTCCGTAGACGAAGCTGTAGCCCTGCTCGTTGAGCTTGGTGAGAACGTCAAGTTCAAGGAGTCTGTCGACGTTGCTGTTAACCTTGGTGTGGATGCGCGTAAATCGGACCAGGTGGTTCGTAGCAGCACTGTTCTGCCTCACGGTACCGGCAAGACCGTTCGCGTAGCGGTATTTACCCAGGGCGCCAATGCCGAAAAAGCCACAGCAGCTGGTGCTGACGTGGTCGGTATGGATGACCTGGCTGATGAAGTCAAAAAAGGCAACATGGATTTTGATGTGGTTATTGCCACACCAGACGCCATGCGTGTTGTTGGCCAGCTGGGCCAGATTCTCGGCCCGCGTGGCCTGATGCCGAACCCGAAAGTGGGCACTGTGACACCTGACGTTGAGACCGCGGTCAAGAACGCCAAGGCTGGTCAGGTTCGTTACCGTACCGACAAGAACGGCATTATCCACGCTCCGCTGGGTAACGTTGAATTTTCTGCACAGAACATCAAGGAAAACCTTGAGGCTCTGATTGCAGATCTGAAAAAGGCCAAGCCATCGTCGGCGAAAGGTGTGTATCTCAAGAAGATCACCGTTTCATCGACTATGGGTCCTGGTCTGGCTATCGATCAGAGTGGTCTAGCAATCTGATCCTCTGAACGATAGTTACTTTGTAGTCTGGGCGGAAGCCAAGGCTGTCAAAGACCGCAGGCCCCCGAAGCCCTCTTTTCGAGGAGGGCTGCAAGGGTTAAAGCAACGCCTGCGCAGACGGTGTGAAGACGTTCTCTCTGAACCCAAACACCGTTAAGGCGCCCGCAAGGGCAATGATGGGTTTGCCGGGATGACCCCGGCGAAATCGAGGAGAAATCCAGTGGCAATTAGACTCGAAGACAAGAAAGCGATCGTCGCTGAAGTCAACGAGACTGCCGGTGGTGCTCTGTCTGTGGTTATGGCTGACTATCGTGGTGTCACTTCCGGTGACATGACGGCTCTTCGTGCCAAGGCTCGTGCCGAGAATGTGCGTCTTAAGGTTGTTCGTAACAACCTGGCAAAGATTGCCATTCGTGGTACTGAGTTCGAGTGCATCGATGAAGCTCTGGTTGGACCAACCATTTTGGCATTCTCTATGGAAGATCCGGGTGCGGCAGCGCGCCTGCTGAAGGATTTTGCCAAAGAGAAAGAGGCGTTTGAGATCAAGGGACTTGCCGTCGGTGGAGAGCTGATGGCAGCAGACCAGATTGATCGCCTTGCCAAGCTGCCAACACGTCACGAAGCGTTGACGATGCTGGCTGCGGTTACACAGGCACCGATCACCAAGCTTGCACGGACACTGAACGAAGTTCCTTCGAAAGTGACTCGTGCTGTAGCGGCAGTTCGCGACCAGAAGCAAGAAGCTGCTTGATTCTGTTGAACACCATTTTTTATATTTTTGGGAGAAAGTCATGGCTCTGTCTAACGAAGACATTTTGAACGCAATCGCCGAAATGAGCGTAATGGACGTTGTTGCGCTTGTTGAAGCAATGGAAGAAAAGTTCGGTGTATCTGCCGCTGCAGCCGTTGCTGCTGCACCTGCTGCAGCTGGTGGCGAAGCCGCTGCTGAAGAAGAGCAGACCGAATTTGACGTTGTTCTTACCGGTCCTGGTGAGAAGAAAGTCAACGTAATCAAGGCCGTTCGTGAACTGACCGGCCTGGGTCTGAAAGAAGCTAAGGAAATGGTCGACAGCGCACCTTCCGTAATCAAGGAAGCTGCCAGCAAAGACGACGCTGAAGAAGCCAAGAAGAAGCTTGAGGAAGCAGGCGCTTCTGTTGAGCTTAAGTAAGAGTCGGCTGTTGATCGAAACCGTGCATTAAGCATGGATAGGCTGGTGGCTTTGTGCCACCGGCCTTTTTCTGTTGTATATGCTATAGAGTCTGGTGAGTACGAACAGGTCGATATTGGACCTCTAACCTACAGCCAGAGTCTTGTTCAAGACGGCGAGAAATGCCGAGCAATTCGGCCCCGAAGCAGAACAATGGTTGCTTCTTGATACCAGGTATCAGGTCTAAAGCTGGGGAATGCAGATGACTTACTCCTACACTGAGAAAAAGCGGATTCGCAAAGATTTTAGTAAATTGCCTTCCGTGATGGACGTCCCCTATTTGCTGTCTATTCAGCTGGATTCGTTCCGGGACTTCCTCCAAATGGAAGCCGCTCCTGAGGACCGTCGGGAAACCGGTCTTCACGCAGCATTCAAATCCGTATTCCCGATTGTCAGTTACTCTGGCAACGCCGCGCTCGAATACGTGAGTTACCGTATCGGTGAGCCGGTTTTCGATGTCAAGGAATGCCAGCTTAGGGGCGTAACCTACGCAGCGCCGCTGCGGGTGAAAGTCCGTCTTATCATTTATGATAAGGAATCGTCCAACAAGGCGATCAAGGACATTAAAGAGCAGGAAGTTTACATGGGCGAGATGCCCTTGATGACCGAGAACGGTACCTTCGTTATCAACGGTACCGAGCGCGTTATTGTTTCCCAGCTCCACCGTTCACCGGGTGTGTTCTTCGATCACGACAAGGGTAAGACCCATTCATCCGGCAAGCTGCTGTATTCAGCCCGGGTGATTCCTTACCGTGGCTCCTGGCTCGATTTCGAGTTCGATCCGAAGGACTCCGTGTTCGTTCGTATCGACCGTCGCCGGAAGCTGCCCGCGTCCATCCTGCTTCGGTCTCTGGGGTACACCTCCGAGCAGATGCTTGAGATGTTCTTCGAAACCAGTAAGTTCAGCCTGGGCGCAGAAGTGTGCAAGCTGGAACTGGTTCCGAGCCGACTGCGTGGTGACATTGCAACCTTCGATATCAAAGACAACGAAGGCAATGTGATCGCCGAAGAAGGTCGCCGGATTACTGCGCGCCACATCAAGCAGTTGGAAAAAGCCGGTATTAACGAACTGGAAGTGCCGACTGAGTATCTTTATGGCCGCGTTCTGGCGAAAGATATGGTCGACACCAAAACCGGTGAAGTGCTGGTTGAGTGTAACTCCGAACTGACCGAAGAGCTGATTACAAAGATTCTGGATGCCGGTGTGACAGAGATCGAAACTCTGTATACCAATGATCTGGACTGTGGTCCGTTCATGTCAGATACACTGCGCATCGATCCGACCCGCACGCCTCTGGAGGCGCTGGTCGAAATCTATCGCATGATGCGTCCGGGCGAGCCGCCCACTAAAGAGTCGGCCGAGAACCTGTTTAACAACCTGTTCTTCTCCGAAGAGCGTTACGACCTGTCTTCAGTTGGTCGTATGAAGCTCAATCGTCGGCTTCGTCGCGAGGAAAGTACCGGCGAAGGTACGCTGACTCATGAGGACATTATTGATGTTCTCAAGACTCTGATCGATATCCGTAATGGCCAGGGCAATGTGGATGACATTGATAACCTGGGTAACCGTCGCGTTCGTTGCGTCGGTGAGATGGCTGAAAACCAGTTCCGTGTGGGGCTGGTGCGCGTCGAGCGTGCTGTGCGCGAACGCTTGAGCCTTGCCGAGAGCGAAGGCCTGATGCCGCAGGATCTGATTAACGCCAAGCCGGTGGCGGCTGCCGTTAAGGAGTTCTTTGGCTCCAGCCAGCTGTCGCAGTTTATGGATCAGAACAATCCGCTGTCCGAGGTAACTCACAAGCGTCGTATCTCGGCCCTTGGGCCGGGTGGTCTGACCCGTGAGCGTGCCGGCTTCGAAGTTCGTGACGTGCATCCGACTCACTATGGTCGGGTATGTCCTATCGAGACTCCGGAAGGTCCGAACATCGGTCTGATCAACTCGCTGGCGACCTATGCCCGTTCCAACTCCTACGGTTTCCTTGAGAGTCCGTACAGGAAAGTTGTTGAGGGTGTGGTTACGGATGAAGTCGTGTATCTGTCCGCCATCGAAGAGAGCAACTATGTCATCGCCCAGGCCAGCGCGGCTATGGACGAAGAGAGTAAGCGTCTCACCGATGAGCTGGTCACCGTGCGGCACCAGAACGAATTTACGGTGACACCGCCCGAGAGCGTTAACTTCATGGACGTATCACCGCGCCAGGTAGTTTCTGTCGCTGCGTCTCTGATTCCGTTCCTGGAACACGACGATGCTAACCGCGCCCTGATGGGGGCTAACATGCAGCGTCAGGCGGTTCCGACTCTGCGCTCCCAGGTTCCTCTGGTCGGCACCGGTGTTGAACGCACCGTGGCCCAGGACTCCGGTGTTTGTGTAACTGCCCGTCGTGGCGGTGTCATTGAGAGTGTGGATGCGGCCCGTATCGTGGTGCGCGTCCAAAATGAGGAAACCGAAGCGGGTGATGCGGGTGTAGATATCTACAACCTCACCAAATATACCCGTTCAAACCAGAACACCTGTATCAACCAGCGTTCTATCGTGCGTGAGGGTGATGTCATTGCCCGCGGCGACGTGCTGGCAGATGGTCCGTCTGTGGATCTGGGTGAACTGGCGCTGGGGCAGAATATGCGTATCGCGTTCATGCCCTGGAACGGTTACAACTTTGAGGACTCCATTCTTATCTCCGAGAAAGTGGTTCAGGAAGATCGCCTGACCACCATCCACATTCAGGAACTGACCTGTGTGGCTCGGGATACCAAGCTGGGTAGCGAAGAAATCACCGCTGATATTCCGAACGTAGGTGAGAGCGCGCTGTCCAAGCTGGATGAGTCCGGTATTGTCTATATCGGTGCTGAGGTTGGCGCAGGGGATATCCTGGTCGGCAAGGTTACGCCGAAAGGCGAAACCCAGCTCACTCCGGAGGAGAAGCTGCTACGTGCCATCTTCGGTGAGAAGGCCTCGGACGTTAAGGACACGTCTTCACGTGTTCCTACCGGTACCCGCGGTACCGTGATCGACGTGCAGGTCTTCACTCGCGACGGTATTGAGAAGGACCAGCGTGCCCAGTCCATCGAGAAAGAGCAGTTGGACCAGTACCGCAAGGACCTGAAAGACGAATACCGTATCGTTGAGGGTGCTACCTTTGAGCGTCTGATGAATGCGCTGAAAGGGCAGGAAGTGATCAGTGGTCCGGGGCTGAAGAAAGGTGCGGCACTGGACGAGAGCTACCTGGCCGAGCTGCCACGGCCCGACTGGTTCAAGCTGCGGATGAAAGACGACAGCCTGAATGAGCTCCTGGAGAAATCCGAGCAGGGTCTGGAAGATCGCAAGAAAGAGCACGACGCACGGTTTGACGATAAGAAGGGCAAGTTGCAGCAAGGCGACGACCTGGCTCCTGGCGTGCTCAAGATCGTCAAGGTCTACCTTGCTATCAAGCGTCGCATCCAGCCGGGCGACAAGATGGCTGGCCGTCACGGTAACAAGGGTGTTATTTCTTCGGTCATGCCGATTGAAGATATGCCTTACGATGAGTACGGCAACACTGTAGATGTCGTTTTGAACCCGCTGGGTGTACCGTCGCGGATGAACGTAGGTCAGGTGCTTGAGACCCATCTGGGTGCAGCGGCCAAGGGGCTGGGTGAGCGGATCAGCAAGATGCTGGACGAGCAACGCAAGATTGCCGAGCTGCGCAAGCTGCTGGATGAGATCTACAACCACTCGGATGAAGTGTTCAAGGTGGATCTGGATTCCCTGTCTGACAAGGAAATCCTGGAGATGTGCCACAACCTTCGTGGTGGTGTACCTATGGCAACACCGGTCTTCGATGGTGCCAAGGAAGCCGAGGTCAAGCGGATGCTTGAGCTCGCTGGCCTGAGCACTACCGGCCAGACCATGTTGTACGATGGCCGTACCGGGGATGAATTTGATCGTCCGGTGACCGTCGGCTACATGTACATCCTGAAGCTGAACCACCTGATCGACGACAAGATGCACGCTCGTTCCACCGGTTCTTACAGCCTGGTTACCCAGCAGCCGCTGGGTGGTAAGGCGCAGTTCGGTGGTCAGCGCTTCGGTGAGATGGAAGTGTGGGCCCTCGAGGCTTACGGCGCAGCATATACGCTGCAGGAAATGCTCACCGTCAAGTCTGATGATGTGAATGGTCGGACCAAGATGTACAAGAACATTGTCGATGGCGATCATCGCATGGAGCCGGGCATGCCCGAGTCCTTCAACGTTCTTGTCAAGGAAATCCGCTCGTTGGGTATCGACATCGAGCTGGAATCCGAGTGAGCCGAATTGTTTTTGGCAGCGTGAGCGGGCACGTCGAGTGCCCGCCCGAGATTAACGCCATCCGGAGCTTTTACTGATGAAAGATTTGCTGAATCTTCTCAAGAGCCAGAACCAAAGCAAGGAATTTGATGCCATCCGAATCGGCCTGGCATCGCCTGACATGATTCGCTCGTGGTCTTTTGGCGAAGTGAAGAAGCCTGAGACCATTAATTACCGTACCTTCAAGCCGGAGCGTGACGGTCTTTTCTGTGCCAAGATCTTCGGCCCGATCAAGGACTACGAGTGCTTGTGTGGCAAGTACAAGCGCCTCAAACATCGCGGTGTTATCTGCGAGAAGTGTGGCGTGGAAGTGGCACTGGCGAGTGTTCGCCGTGAGCGAATGGGCCACATTGAGCTGGCCAGTCCGGTCGCCCATATCTGGTTTCTGAAATCACTGCCGTCCCGCATCGGTTTGATGTTGGACATGACCCTGCGCGATATCGAGCGCGTGTTGTACTTTGAATCGTTCATTGTGATCGATCCGGGTATGACCACGCTTGAGAGTGGTCAGCTGCTGAACGATGAGCAGTACTACGAGGCGCTGGAAGAGTTCGGTGACGAGTTCGATGCCCGTATGGGTGCCGAGGCCGTCAAGGAGCTGCTTGAGGGCATCGACCTGCAGGCCGAGGTGGATTCGCTGCGCGAGGAAATCCCGCAGACCAACTCTGAAACCAAAATCAAGAAGTTCAGCAAGCGCCTGAAGATTCTTGAGGCCTTCCTCTACTCCGGCAACAAGCCGGGCGACATGGTCATGACCGTGCTGCCGGTTCTGCCGCCGGACTTGCGTCCGCTGGTACCGCTGGACGGTGGCCGTTTCGCGACTTCCGATCTCAACGACCTTTACCGTCGTGTGATCAACCGGAACAATCGCCTCAAGCGCCTGCTGGAGCTGAACGCTCCGGACATCATCGTGCGTAACGAGAAGCGGATGCTGCAGGAAGCTGTGGACGCATTGCTGGATAACGGTCGTCGCGGTCGCGCCATTACCGGAACCAACAAGCGTCCGCTGAAGTCTCTGGCTGACATGATCAAGGGTAAGCAGGGTCGTTTCCGTCAAAACCTGCTTGGTAAGCGTGTGGACTACTCCGGTCGTTCGGTGATTGTAGTGGGTCCGTACCTGCGTCTGCACCAGTGTGGTCTTCCCAAGAAGATGGCCCTGGAGCTGTTCAAGCCGTTTATTTTCTCCAAGCTTGAGCACCGCGGTCTGGCAACCACGATCAAGGCCGCCAAGAAGATGGTCGAACGTGAGGAAGGCGTTGTCTGGGACATCCTCGACGAAGTCATCCGCGAGCATCCGATCATGCTGAACCGTGCGCCGACCCTGCACCGTTTGGGTATCCAGGCGTTCGAGCCGGTATTGATTGAAGGCAAGGCTATCCAGTTGCACCCCTTGGTGTGTGCGGCGTACAACGCCGACTTCGACGGTGACCAGATGGCGGTACACGTGCCGCTGACACTGGAAGCCCAGCTCGAAGCCCGTGCGTTGATGATGTCTACCAACAACGTACTGTCGCCGGCGAATGGTGAGCCCATCATCGTACCGTCGCAGGACGTGGTTCTGGGTCTGTATTACATGACCCGTGAGCGTAAAAATGCGGTTGGTGAGGGCATGACCTTCGCGGACGTGAAAGAGGCGCATCGCGCCTACGGTGCTGGCAAGGTTGACCTCCAGGCACGCGTCAAGGTGCGGGTCAAGGAAGTAGCCATTGCTGAAGATGGTTCTCGCTCCGAAGCGTACAACATTGTTGATACCACGGTCGGCCGTGCCCTGTTGTTTGATATCGTGCCCGATGGCCTCTCCTTCGAGCTGGTCAACAAGCCGATGGTCAAGAAGGCAATTTCGAACCTCATCAACACCTGTTATCGCGATGCCGGTTTGAAAGACACGGTTATCTTCGCGGATCAGCTCATGTACATGGGTTATCACTATGCGACGGTATCCGGTATCTCCATCGGCTTTAACGATTTCGAGATCCCCCCTGAGAAGTACGAGCTGGTTGATGCCGCTTCCCAGGAAGTGAAGGACATCGAAACTCAGTACGCGTCCGGTCTGCTGACCCAGGGCGAAAAGTACAACAAGGTCATCGACATCTGGTCCCGCGCCAACGACAAGGTCTCCAAGGCCATGATGGAGCGTCTGTCGAAAGAGCAGGTTGTTGGCCCGGATGGTCAACCTGTGAAGGGCGAAGATGGCGAATACCTGATGCAGGAGTCGTTCAACTCTGTCTACATGATGGCGGATTCCGGCGCCCGGGGTTCTGCGGCACAGATTCGTCAGCTCGCCGGTATGCGTGGTCTGATGGCCAAACCGGACGGTTCGATCATCGAGACGCCAATCACGGCGAACTTCCGTGAAGGTCTGAACGTACTTCAGTACTTCATCTCGACTCATGGTGCTCGTAAAGGTCTGGCGGATACCGCTCTGAAGACGGCTAACTCAGGTTACCTGACCCGTCGTCTGGTTGACGTGTCTCAGGATCTGGTTGTAACCGAGGAAGACTGTGGCACCGATGAAGGCCTGCTGATGACGCCGCACATCGAAGGTGGCGACGTTGTTGTGCCGCTGGGTGATCGTGTTCTGGGTCGTGTAACTGCCCGTGATGCCTTTACGCCGACCGACAAGGACAACGCCGTTGTTTCAGCCGGTACGCTGCTTGATGAGAAAACCATCGAGACGCTGGAGCGCGCGGGTGTGGACGAAGTCTGGGTTCGCTCTGCGATTACCTGTGAAACCCGTCATGGCATCTGTTCCAAGTGTTACGGCCGTGATCTGGCCCGTGGTCATCAGGTTAACGTTGGTGAAGCTGTTGGCGTTATCGCGGCTCAGTCCATCGGTGAGCCGGGTACCCAGCTTACGATGCGTACCTTCCACATTGGTGGTGCAGCCAGCCGGGCGTCTGCTGTCGATAACATCCAGGTCAAGCACGGCGGTACGGTACGCCTGCACAACCTGAAGTCTATTGAAAAGACTGACGGCTCCCTGGTTGTTATTTCCCGTTCCTCCGCGCTGGCGATTGCCGACGAGCAGGGCCGTGAGCGTGAGTGGTACAAACTGCCCTACGGTGCTGTTCTGTCTGTGAAGCATGGCGATGCCGTGGAAGCTGGCGTTGTTGTGGCGAAGTGGGATCCGCATACCCACCCGATTATCGCCGAGGCCGAAGGTACCGCGAAGTTCGTCAACATGGATCAGGGCATCACTGTCCGGACCCAGACCGACGAGCTTACCGGCCTGTCCACCATGGAGGTTATCGATCCGAAGGAGCGTCCGGCGGCTGGTAAGGATATCCGTCCGGCGATCCAGATTCAGGATTCCAGTGGCAACGATGTAGAGCTGCCAGGTGGTGGTGCTGCGATCTTCTTCCTGCCGGCCAACGCACTGGTCACCATGGCCAACGGCGCCCGGATTGAGCTGGGTGACGTAGTTGCCCGGATTCCGCAGGAAAGCTCGAAGACCCGTGACATTACTGGTGGTCTGCCGCGGGTTGCCGACCTGTTCGAGGCCCGTCGCCCGAAAGAGTCGTCCATCCTGGCGGAAATCAGTGGCATGGTGTCCTTCGGTAAAGAAACCAAAGGCAAGAAGCGTCTGGTTATTACGCCGAAAGATGCTGATGCCTATGAGGTTCTGATTCCGAAGCATCGCCAGCTCAACGTATTCGAAGGTGAAACGGTTGAGAAGGGTGAGGTGATCTCGGACGGTCCGTCCAATCCGCACGACATTCTGCGTCTGCTGGGTGTGGTCGAGCTGGCCAAGTACATCACCAACGAAATCCAGGACGTGTATCGTCTGCAGGGTGTTGTTATCAACGATAAACACATTGAGGTTATCGTTCGTCAGATGCTGCGGAAGGTTGAAATTAACGATCCCGGCGAAACGACACTGCTGTCTGGCGACCAGGTGGAAATCACCCAGGTTCTGGAAGAAAACGAGACCGCGAACGCAGCGGACAAAGAACCGGCACGGTTCGATCGTCTGCTGTTGGGTATCACCAAAGCCTCCCTGGCAACTGAGTCGTTCATCTCTGCGGCTTCGTTCCAGGAGACTACCCGCGTACTCACCGAAGGTGCAGTTACCGGTAAGCGTGACTACCTGCGCGGTCTGAAAGAAAACGTTGTGGTTGGTCGACTGATTCCTGCGGGTACCGGTCTGGCCTATCACAGTGAGCGTCGCCGCAAGCGCGAACTGGAAGCCCAGGGCGTGACTGCTGCCGACGTGGAAGAAGCACTGAGCGCGGAGCTCAACCGCGAAAGCTGAGTTGAGCCGGCGTACCATCTCCGGGTAGTTACCTACCCGTGAGGTGGTTAAAAAGAGACCAGTCATCTTGACTGTCCAGGGGCGCAGGCTTACACTTGCGTCCCTTAAATTTTACCCCCTGCATAGGGGGTAAGTTTCATTGATATGGTTTTTTGGAGTTTGCTTACATGGCAACGATTAATCAGTTGGTGCGTAAGCCTCGTAAGCGCAAGGTAGCCAAGAGCGATGTTCCTGCTCTCCAGGCCTGCCCTCAGCGCCGTGGTGTGTGCACTCGTGTATATACCACAACGCCGAAGAAGCCGAACTCAGCACTGCGTAAAGTGTGCCGTGTTCGTCTGACCAACGGCTACGAGGTTTCCTCTTACATTGGTGGTGAAGGTCACAACCTTCAGGAGCACAGTGTTGTGCTTATCCGTGGCGGTCGAGTAAAAGACCTTCCGGGTGTGCGCTATCACACTGTTCGCGGAACGCTGGACACCCAGGGTGTGCAGAACCGTAAGCAGGGCCGCTCCAAGTACGGTACAAAACGACCCAAGTCCTGATGTCCCAAGAGGGTGTCTTTTATCGTTGCTTGTTAGAACGGTAAGAGTAAGGCTGAGTAGCAATTTGCTATCTCAGGGGTTCCTGAAGACCTTTTAAATATATAAGGGCTTATCGATGCCTAGAAGAAGAGTTGCAGCAAAACGGGAAATTATCCCGGATCCTAAGTTCGGCAGTGCACGCCTTGCCAAGTTCATCAATCACGTGATGGAAAGCGGCAAGAAATCCGTTGCAGAGCGCATTGTTTATGGCGCGCTCGATATCGTTGCCGACAAATCCAAAGAAGAGCCGATCGACATGTTCGAAAAGGCCCTGGAAAACATCCAGCCGATGGTTGAGGTTAAGTCCCGTCGTGTGGGTGGTGCTACATACCAGGTGCCGGTAGAAGTACGGCCTTCCCGTCAAAACGCGCTGGCAATGCGCTGGCTCGTAGAATTCTCACGGAAGCGTGGTGAAAAGTCCATGGCACAGCGTCTGGCAGGTGAGATCCTGGATGCCGCTGATAGCAAGGGCTCCGCTGTTAAGAAGCGCGAAGACGTTCATCGCATGGCAGAAGCCAACAAGGCGTTCTCTCACTTCCGTTTCTAATAAGCCGAGGTTTATACAGTGGCACGCAAGACTCCGATCAAGAGATATAGAAATATTGGTATTTGTGCGCACGTTGATGCGGGCAAAACCACGACCACCGAGCGGGTCCTGTTTTACACAGGGATTTCCCACAAAATCGGTGAGGTTCATGACGGTGCGGCTACCATGGACTGGATGGAGCAGGAGCAGGAGCGTGGTATCACCATTACCTCCGCTGCGACTACCTGTTTCTGGCAGGGCATGGACAAGCAGTATCCGGAGCACCGGATCAACATCATCGACACCCCGGGCCACGTTGACTTTACCATCGAGGTAGAGCGTTCACTGCGTGTTCTGGATGGTGCCGTTGTTGTTTTCTGTGGTTCCTCCGGTGTTGAGCCGCAGTCAGAAACTGTATGGCGTCAGGCCAACAAGTACGAAGTACCCCGCATGGTGTTCGTCAACAAGATGGACCGTGCCGGTGCTAACTTCCTGCGTGTTGTTGACCAGATCAAAAATCGCCTGGGCGCAAACGCTGTTCCCGTTCAGCTGCCGATCGGTGCCGAAGACAATTTCGCCGGCATTATCGATCTGATTCGTAACAAGGCGATCTACTGGAACGAAGACGACGCAGGTGCGACCTACGACGAGCGCGAAGTTCCGGAAGAAATGGTTGAAGAAGTGGCCATGTATCGTGAGCAGATGGTGGAAGCCGCTGCGGAAGCGAACGAAGAGCTGATGGAGCGCTACCTGGACGAAGGCGAGTTGAGCATCGAAGACATCAAGAAAGGTCTGCGTATGCGTACGCTGGCTAACGAGATTGTCGTCGCGACTTGTGGCTCCGCGTTCAAAAACAAGGGTGTTCAGGCTGTACTGGACTCTGTTATCGAATTCCTGCCTGCGCCTGACGAAGTTAAGGCGATTCGTGGCGAGATCGATGAAGACGGTACCGAAGAAACCCGTCAGGCTGACGATGACGCGCCATTCGCAGCGCTTGCGTTCAAGATTGCTACCGACCCGTTCGTTGGTACTCTGACGTTCTTCCGTGTTTACTCTGGCAAGCTGGAGTCCGGTAACGCGGTGTATAACTCCGTCAAAGGCAAAAAGGAGCGTGTCGGCCGTATGGTCCAGATGCACTCCAAGGATCGTCAGGAGATCAAGGAAGTTCTTGCAGGTGATATTGCCGCGGCAATCGGCCTGAAGAACGTCACTACGGGCGATACTTTGTGCGACGAGAATAACAAGATCATTCTCGAGCGTATGGAATTCCCGGAGCCGGTTATCTCTGTGGCGGTAGAGCCGAAGTCCAAGGCTGACCAGGAAAAGATGGGCGTTGCGTTGGGCAAGCTGGCTCAGGAAGACCCGTCGTTCCGTGTTCGGACCGATGAAGAATCGGGTCAGACCATCATTTCCGGTATGGGCGAGTTGCACCTCGACATCATCGTTGACCGCATGCGTCGCGAGTTCAAGGTCGATGCCAATATCGGTAAGCCGCAGGTTGCGTATCGCGAACGCATTCGCAAGCCTGTAGACGTTGAAGGCAAGTTTGTTCGCCAGTCAGGCGGTCGTGGTCAGTACGGTCACGTCAAGATCAAGCTTGAGCCGCTGCCTCTGGATGAGGAAGATGGCGAAAACTTTATCTTCGTGAACGAGATTGTTGGTGGTGTGGTTCCCAAGGAATACATCCCGGCAGTTCAGCAGGGTATTGAAGAGCAGATGCAGAACGGCTGTCTGGCTGGTTATCCGCTGCTGCGTATCAAGGCGACCCTGTACGACGGTTCCTATCACGACGTCGACTCCAACGAAATGGCCTTTAAGGTGGCCGGTTCCATGGCGATGAAGAAGGGCGCCCTCGAAGCGAGCCCTGCATTGCTTGAGCCGATCATGCGAGTTGAGGTAGTGACTCCGGAAGACTACATGGGTGATGTTGTCGGCGACCTTAACCGTCGTCGCGGTGTCATTCAGGGCATGGAAGAGGGACCTGCTGGCAAGGTCATCCGTGCAGAGGTTCCGTTGTCGGAAATGTTCGGTTACGCCACCGATCTGCGTTCTGCAACGCAAGGCCGGGCGTCATATGCGATGGAGTTTTCTGGCTATTCAGAGGCGCCTTCGAACATTGCCGAAGCGATCATTAAAAAGGGTTGATTCCCAGGACTTAAGAAACAGGAAGAGGTGTAACCGTGGGTAAAGAGAAATTTGACCGTAGTAAACCG
>NZ_JAGTWY010000003.1 GCF_023657445.1 Marinobacter sediminum
CACTTGAACGTTGGCACCATTGGTCACGTTGACCATGGTAAGACGACTCTGACCGCTGCTCTGACTCGTGTATGTCACGAAGTTTGGGGCACAGGTTCTGCCAGTGCATTCGATTCGATCGATAACGCTCCGGAAGAGAAAGCGCGTGGTATTACCATTGCGACTTCTCACGTTGAGTACGATTCCCCGACCCGTCACTACGCTCACGTAGACTGCCCGGGCCACGCTGACTATGTGAAGAACATGATCACTGGTGCGGCACAGATGGACGGCGCGATCCTGGTTTGTTCCGCAGCTGACGGCCCCATGCCGCAGACTCGCGAGCACATCCTGCTGTCTCGTCAGGTTGGCGTACCTTACATCGTTGTGTTCCTGAACAAAGCGGACATGGTCGACGATGAAGAGCTGCTCGAGCTGGTTGAGATGGAGGTTCGTGAACTGCTGAGCCAGTACGACTTCCCGGGTGATGACACTCCGATCGTTACCGGTTCTGCGCTGATGGCGCTGGAAGGCAAAGACGACAACGAGATGGGTACTACCGCTGTCAAGAAGCTGGTAGAAGCCCTGGACGCGTACATCCCTGAGCCGGAGCGTGCGGTCGATCAGCCGTTCCTGATGCCGATTGAGGACGTATTCTCCATCTCCGGTCGTGGTACTGTTGTGACCGGTCGTGTAGAGCGCGGTGTTATCAAGGTTGGTGAAGAGATCGAGATTGTTGGTATCAAAGATACCGTCAAGACGACCTGCACCGGCGTTGAGATGTTCCGTAAGCTGCTGGACGAAGGTCGTGCCGGTGAGAACGTTGGTGTTCTGCTGCGTGGAACCAAGCGTGACGACGTTGAGCGTGGCCAGGTTCTGTGTAAGCCGGGTTCAATCAAGCCGCACACCAAGTTCGAGTGCGAAGTATACGTACTGAGCAAAGAAGAAGGTGGTCGTCATACGCCGTTCTTCAAGGGCTATCGTCCACAGTTCTATTTCCGTACCACCGACGTCACAGGTTCCTGTGAACTGCCGGAAGGCGTGGAAATGGTAATGCCGGGTGACAACGTCAAGATGAGTGTTACCCTGATCGCTCCGATCGCCATGGAAGATGGTCTGCGCTTCGCGATTCGCGAAGGTGGCCGTACCGTTGGTGCCGGCGTGGTCGCGAAGATCATCGAGTAAT